>NZ_JABMLK010000003.1 GCF_013394855.1 Limnobaculum xujianqingii
GGGGCCGGTAAAACCACCCTGCTGGATGCCATTTGTCTGGCGCTTTATCATAAAACACCTCGCCTGAATGTAACGCCAACTCAAAATGAACTGATGACTCATCACACAGCTGAGTCGCTGGCTGAGGTAGAGTTTGAAGTTCAAGGCATTGGCTATCGGGCATTCTGGAGCCAACGCCGGGCAAAAGGCAGCCCGGATGGTAATCTGCAAACCCTAAGGTTGAACTGGCCTATATACGCGATGGCAAAATTATTACCGATAAAATTCGCGATAAACTCGACCTTACTGCCCAGATCACCGGTTTAGACTTTAGCCGTTTCACCAAGTCCATGATGTTATCGCAGGGTGAGTTCGCCGCTTTTCTTAATGCAGAACCGAATGAGCGTGCTGAATTGCTGGAAGAGCTTACCGGCACAGAGATTTATGGTCACATCTCTGAGCAAGTTTTTCTATCCCACAAAGAGGCTAAAAATCAGCTGGATACCCTGCATACTTTGTTAGGTAGTGTACAGTTGCTGTCAGAAGAGCAAACTCAGGAGCTAACCCAACAGGCCCGGCAACTGCAATCTCAGGAGAAATTACTAACCCAGCAAACTGAACGCCTGCTGGCAGACAGGCAATGGCTGGAAAAACAAGATGAATATCTACGTCAGGAATCACAGTGCCAGCAACAATTAACTCTGGCTCAGCAAAATTGGCAACAGCAACAGCCCCAACTTGAAAAATTACAGCGAAGTGAACCGGCTGAAAAACTGCGCCCCCTGCATACTAATCTGATGCGTTTGCGTCAGGAACAACAAGATAACCAGCAGGAAATAGCGCGCATTACTCAGGCCGAAACCGAACTCAAACAACAGATCGCTGTTGCTTTACGGGCGCGTGAACAGGCAGAACAGCAGCATGCATCGCAACTTAAACAGCATGAGTTAACCCGCACTCTGATTAATACCCAAGTCATGCCGTTGGATTTACAGATTGGAAATAAGGTCAGTCAATTAACTCAACTTGAATTAATTCGAACCAACCTTGTTCAACAATTACAACTACAGCAAAGCGAACATGATGCAAGCTTAAAACAACAGCTTCAGCTACTCAGTCGTCAGCAGGAGCTAAATGACTATTTCCAACATCACTCGCACCATCAATATTGGGGGGAAAACCTCCCTCTGTGGCAGCAGCAACTAAATCAGCTCACCCGTATTAATAGCGAGTTACAGAACGCCCGGCAATCAGCAGAACTTAAACAAAAAGAGATCGATCGGCTCAATCAACAGCTGACTGAAGTTACATTGTCACAAAAACAACATCAGACACAGCTGCAACAATTGCAACAGAGCTTTGATAAGCATGATGCCGCCTTCCAACAATTGCGCGCCCTGCACGACTTAAATGGACTAAAACAACAACAGCATAATCTTGCCCAAACCAGAGATCGACAACAGTCACTTTCCCTGCTGTTTCAGCGTTATCAACAGGTGACTAAGCAGCATCAGGCCAGGTCCAGCCAGCTAAATGAACTCACGACGGTGATTAAACAGCTCGATAGAGATTTAGTTACCAAACGTCAGCAATATAGCGATAAAAAAGTCCATTTGACCAACGTAGAAAAACTGGCCGAGCAAGAGCTGATAATTAGCCGTTTTGAGCAAGAAAGAGCGCTATTGCAACCCGGTTCACCCTGCCCGCTATGTGGTTCGACCCAGCATCCATTAGTGGGTGAAAATACTGCATTGAAAACCTCGGACACTCAGCAGCGCCTGAATCAGTTAAAAACCGAGTTTCAGCAATTACACGATGCAGGAATTGAGTTAAAAAGCAAAATAGCTCTGCATAGCGATCGGCAAAACCAACTGACCAAAGAGATGAATAATCTGAGTCTGGAGCTGGACGACATCAGCCAGCAATGGCAACAACACTGCAAACAATTGGATATCAACCTGTCACTTACCGGGACAGAGCAATTTGAATCTTATCTGGAAAGCGTTCGCCAACAAGAGAGACAGTTACAGCAACAGATAAACCAACTTGAACTGGCCGAGCAACAATGGTTGCAAGAAAAAGAGCTTCTCAATAAACAGCATAATGCAACTCAGGAAGCACAACAGCGGGTAACGCTACTGGCTCAAGATGTTTTGAACAAAACTCAGCAACAGCAGCTTTCCGGGCAGGCCCTATTATCACTACAACAAGATTATCAAACGCTGTCAGAACAACTACAAACGGCGCTGACTCACTATGAACTAACCTTGCCACAACCAGAACAGTATGACGGCTGGTATAACGCGCGTAAAAATGAATGGCAACAGTGGCAAAGCCACCTCAACGCTCAAAAAACGCTGGAGCAACAGTTAATTACTCTGAATACTCAGATAGCGACACTGACAACCCGGTTAGAAAGTCTGAATATCCAAACGGTAGAAAACCAGACACAACTTACAACCTGTCAACGTGAGGCAGAACAACTCAAACAACAGCGCTATCAGCTATTCGGGGATAAACAAACCGATGCTGTCATGTTGCAACTTCAGCAACAACAGCAAACTCTTGAACTGACGGTAACCGATAGCAGAAACGTTTGGCAGCAGCTTAACGACAGACAGACGACGCTCAGCGGACAGCTTTCCGCCCTGTTATCTCAACAACAGCAACTTCAACAAAAAACTGACAGTGCAGAGCATGAATTTAATACCGCGTTACAACAAAGCCCATTCAGCCTTCAGGCCGATTTCCTGGATGCTCTGTTATCTCCGGAATTACACCAGCAGCTTAGTGAACTTAAAGAGACCGTCACTAACGCACTGCATCAGGCACAAACCCTGTTTAATCAAGCGAACAAACAGCGGCAACAGCATCAGGCTCAACGGCCAGAAACCCTAACCGATGTGAGTAATATTGCAGATCTCAGCTTACAGATAACGCAACTGGCAGCAGAGAGTAAAGCTAACGGTATCCGTCAGGGAGAAATCCGCCAACAGTTGGAAAATGACCGACAAAGCCGCACCAATCAGCAGTCATTGGTAGAGCGTATTGCACAACATCAACAGCAGGTTGATGATTGGGCCTATCTGAATAATCTAATCGGCTCCAGTGATGGTGCAAAGTTCCGTAAATTTGCTCAGGGCCTCACGCTGGATCATTTAGTCTACCTGGCTAATCAACAGCTAAATCGGTTACATGGTCGCTATCTGTTACAGCGTAAAGAGAGCGGCGCTCTTGAGTTACAGGTGGTCGATACCTGGCAGGCCGATAATCTACGGGATACTCGTACCCTGTCCGGTGGAGAGAGTTTTCTGGTGAGTCTGGCGCTGGCGCTGGCGTTGTCCGATCTGGTTAGTCACAAAACCAGTATTGACTCTCTGTTTCTTGATGAGGGTTTCGGCACTCTGGACGCTGAGACGCTGGATATTGCATTGGATGCCTTAGATAACCTGAATGCCAGCGGTAAAATCATTGGGGTTATCAGCCATATTGACGCCATGAAAGAACGTATCCCGGTACAAATTCGGGTTCGTAAAGTGAATGGATTAGGTATCAGTAAATTGGATGATCGGTTCAAAGAATAGCATTATCTAATTATTTCATAAGTTTCATTAGCCAAAATCACAGCAAGAGGCTTTGCGATTGGTTATGATGACGGCTATGTTTATACAGAGCTCAGCTCTTTTTAATGGAAATAACTATGTTGTGGTTTAAGAATTTAATGATTTATCGCCTCAGTCGCGAAACCCATCTGTCTGCTGACGAGATGGAAAAGCAGCTGAAGCCATTAACATTTACACCTTGTGGTAGCCAGGATATGGCAAAAACAGGCTGGGTCTCTCCTTTAGGATCACACAGTGATGCCTTAACTCACGCCTCAGGCAATCAAATTCTAATTGTTGCCCGCAAGGAAGAGAAAATTCTACCCTCTCCGGTGATCAAACAGGCCCTACAGGCAAAAATTGAACAGTTAGAAGCCGAACAACATAGAAAACTAAAAAAGACTGAAAAAGATGCGTTAAAAGACGAAGTGCTGCACAGTCTGTTACCCCGTGCATTTAGCCGTTTTAATCAAACCAGCCTGTGGATTGATACGGTTAACGGTTTGATTATTGTTGATGCCGCCAGTGCCAAACGCGCTGAAGATACTCTGGCCCTGCTGCGTAAAAGCTTAGGTTCATTACCAGTAGTACCTTTAACGCTGGAAAGTCCTATTGAACTGACACTCACTGAATGGGTTCGTTCTGGCAATGCACCAGCAGGATTTGTGCTGCAGGATGAAGCTGAACTGAAAGCAATTCTTGAAGGCGGTGGCGTTATTCGCTGTAAGGCTCAGGAACTGGTCAGTGATGAAATTGCAGTGCATATTGAAGCGGGCAAACTGGTTACCAAACTGGCACTGGAATGGCGTGAACGTATTCAGTTTGTGATTGCCGATGATGGCAGTTTGAAACGAATCAAATTTACTGAAACTATTCGCGATCAAAATCAGGATATCGATAAAGAAGATTATGCTGCACGCTTTGATGCAGATTTCACCCTGATGACCGGTGAAGTTGCCCAACTGATTGAAGAGCTAATTGAAGCATTGGGTGGTGAGCACAGTGAATAATATTGTTTAAAAAACAAAAGATAATGCTAATAGAGGTGAGTTATCATCTCTATTAGTATGATAAATAACAATTAGCTGTTTCAGATGAAATAACCCTACTTTATGTAACACTATTATTTCTCTTTAATCTGGTGAATTAATGTGTAAAATGCGCCAAATCTCAGATTAAAACACCATTGAGAAATAAGTGCCCGGAGGGAACGTTTGCATAACTATATTATTAATGACCGAGTGATGTTTAACACTTTTACCGGTGGATTAAGTCGACTTGACGATCCGCGGAAGTTGAGCACGCTCAGTAGTAATGCTAAACGATTATTTCTGCGTTTGATTGACAGTGGCTACCAGATTGTTCCTTTTGAACAGCTAACCAGTGAAATTCAACAATCTGAAAACGTTATAAATACGGCTAAAGACGTTGTCTCTGAACTGAGTGATATTACTCAAGCCTTTCATCAATTAGGTGAGTTTGAACCCATACTGACCACTTACTCATATGGTGTACAGCTATCCACTGATGTAGAGCTAAAAGTTATCACCAGCTAACGAACCTTCAGTGATGACAGCAAAGAAAAACCGTATATTGCCAAAAAGTCATTGGTCAATTCTGCCACAGTCAATGGCAACAATGATTCATCCCCTGCGTCGCAACCAAAAAGCCGTTTTGTGTGGTATTACACCCGAATTGCGTTGGTTGCCGCCCTGTTTATTTTTGTGTTCTATTTTGCTTTAGATATGTTTACCAGCAAGCCGGGCTATTTTGCTGATTACCATCATCAGGAAAAATACCAGAAATGTGATATTTTCATTCACAATCAAAAAGCTACTGACTTAGCCAATTTGAAAAAGCGGTTAGATGAATTTGCTATCGCCTGCGACAGTCCTAAAAACGTCTATTTTAGCCTTCCTGCCGACGATCGCCGGGAGTCAATTCAGGTCTGCGACAGCGATCCGGATAAATCTAATGCCTCTTGCTTCAATTTCTATGTGGTAAAAGTGAAATGAACAATATTAAATTTTCGGTGATTGCCACACTAATTGTTACAGCCTTACTGGCGGTTGGTTTATATCTGTTTTATGCCAGTAGCAACAATAAATTCACCTGTTCGGCAAACACTACCTATCTATTTGAAAAAATTAACAAAGAAAAAGAAGCCGTACTAACCTCTGAAATGAGATTTCATTTTGATGGTGACGGGAAAGGTTACAACATCATTATGGGAAATTTACTGGTGGATGGCAGCAATTACACCATCAATCGCAAAGTACAGTTTGATTACACCTACAATAAAACTAATAATTACGTTTTGAACACTACTCAAGTTTCTTTAGAAAATACGGATAACTTGCCTAAAGCGCTGGGAGAACGTTATCTCTATCGCTTCAGTACCGAACAACATGAATCGACCCATTTGGTGATTATCCGTATGAATAGTGGAAAACGCCTGTTCTCCAGCGGAACCTTGCCCTATTTCTTGTGTGAATAACACCATCTGTGGCTGCTATAGCTAAGCTGGATTCTGTCCTGGTTTTTCATTACATAAAACAGACATCCGGCTTACGCTTCATTACCGAACTTCCATATTTCCTTCATCATTTTTTTCTCTGAACCAGTTATACTGATAAAATTACAGTATTCTCAACTAATTCAGAGTAATAGCTCCACCATTGAGCTGTTTAAGTGAGCCTCTAACTATGACACTGCAATCTAAGCGTTTATTACGCCCACTACCGCTCATTGCTATCGCGATTCTTGTTATCGGAGCCTGGCTGTTTTGGCATAACAGTAATACCAGTCAGGCTCCGGGTGCAACCAAATCATCCCAACCTGCCAGTGGTGGACGGCGTAATATGCCGCTACCGCCAGTGCAAGTTGCCACCGCGGATGTACAAAATATTCCTCGCTACCTTAGTGGACTCGGAACAGTTACCGCCGCCAATACCGTTACGGTACGCAATCGGGTGGATGGCCAGATTATGGCAATACATTTTACCGAAGGTCAGGAAGTGAATGCCGGTGATCTACTGGTTGAAATTGATCCGCGTCCTTATCAGGTACAGCTAACTCAGGCAGAAGGCCAACTGTTGAATATGCAAGCCACCCTGAGCAATGCCAAACGTGATTTGTCTCGTTATCAAAAGCTAATTAAAACCAATATGGTTTCACAACAACAGTTAGATACGTAGCAAGCGCTGGTTAAGCAAAGTGAAGGGAGTTTGAAAGCTGCACAAGGCGCGGTTGACAGTGCTAATCTGCAATTAACATACAGTAAAGTCACTGCCCCTATTTCTGGTCGGGTTGGCCTGAAACTGGTTGATGTGGGTAACTATGTTTCCAGCGGTGACAGTACCGGTTTGGTGGTTATTACCCAAACCCATCCGATTGATGTGTTGTTCGCTTTACCGGAAACCGATCTGAGAGCCATTTTACCTGCCTACAATCAGGGTAAAAGCCTGTCGGTAGAAGCCTGGGATCGAGGTAATAAACAGCTGATAACTACCGGCACCTTACTCAGTCTGGATAACCAAATTGATACTGCTACCGGCACCATCAAATTAAAAGCTCGCTTTACCAATCAGGATAATCAACTGTTCCCAAATCAGTTTGTTAACGCCAAAATTAAGGTTGATACACTGGATAACGCCATCGTCATCCCTGCTGCTGCCATTCAAA
Source organism: Limnobaculum xujianqingii (assembly GCF_013394855.1). Classification (NCBI taxonomy): domain Bacteria; kingdom Pseudomonadati; phylum Pseudomonadota; class Gammaproteobacteria; order Enterobacterales; family Budviciaceae; genus Limnobaculum; species Limnobaculum xujianqingii. Next base: position 7,266 of record NZ_JABMLK010000003.1, read on the forward strand.
CCGGTAATAATGAAAACTTTGTCTGGATGATTGATAGCGACAATAAAGTCAGTAAACAAGCCGTCACGGTCGGATTACGCAGTGGCGAAAGTGTAGTGGTTACCCAAGGCATAGAGACCGGGCAACGAGTGGTTACCGATGGTGTTGACCGCCTGAAACAGGATATGCAGGTTGAAGTAGTCACCCCGCAATCCCTGTCAGTCCCTCAGACTAAAGTGCCTCGCCAGCCGCAGGATGCAAAATGAGCGACCGCCCTGAACATAACCCTGATGAAATGATTTCAGGTGGCGGCCCATCCCGCCAGTTTATTCTGCGTCCGGTAGCGACAACGCTGCTGATGATTGCTCTGCTGTTAGCCGGGATTCTGGGTTATAAATCACTGCCGGTTTCTGCATTACCAGAAGTTGACTACCCAACTATTCAGGTAGTCACGCTCTATCCGGGTGCCAGCCCCGATGTGACTACGTCGGCGATTACAGCACCGCTGGAACAGCAGTTGGGTCAGATGTCCGGCCTGAAGCAGATGTCTTCTCAAAGCTCCGGCGGCGCTTCGGTTATTACCTTGCAGTTTCAGCTCGATCTGGACTTGGATGTTGCAGAACAGGAAGTTCAGGCGGCAATTAATGCAGCAACTAACCTGCTGCCAAATGATTTACCCTATCCCCCTATTTACAGTAAGGTCAACCCTGCTGATGCACCCATTCTGACTCTGGCCGTCACTTCTGATGGCTTACCGATGAGTCAGGTGCGGGATATGATAGAAACCCGCGTGGCTCAGAAGATTTCTCAGGTTTCCGGCGTTGGCCTAGTTAGTTTATCCGGCGGTGAACGCCCGGCGGTACGAGTTATCCTTAACTCTCAAGCCGTTGCTGCTTACGGTCTGGATAGCGAAACAGTACGCACAGCCATTACCGGTGCCAACGTCAATACCGCTAAAGGTAACCTCGACGGCCCGACACGTTCCGCCACCTTATCAGCCAACGACCAGATGAAATCGTTACAAGATTATCGCCAGCTGATTGTATTCTATAAAGATGGCGCACCCGTTCGCTTGCAGGACATAGCGAATGTTGAAGAAGGTGCAGAAAATACTCAGTTAGCCGCCTGGGCCAATCAAAAACAGGCCATTATTTTAAATATCCAGCGCCAGCCTGGTGCTAATGTTATTACCACCGCCGATGAAATCCGTGATGTATTGCCCCAACTCACTGAAAGTCTGCCCGCCTCGGTAAAAGTTCAAATACTCACCGATCGTACCGTTACCATTCGTACCTCAATTAACGATGTGCAATTTGAACTGTTGCTGGCGGTAATACTGGTAGTGATGGTGATTTATCTGTTTCTGCGTAATGTTCCTGCCACCATTATCCCTAGCGTTGCGGTGCCCCTGTCATTAATCGGCACCTTTGCCGCCATGTATTTTCTCGGTTTCTCCATCAATAACCTGACATTAATGGCAATGATAATTGCCGCCGGTTTTGTGGTGGATGATGCGATCGTGGTCATAGAGAACATCTCCCGTTATATCGAACAGGGAGAAAAACCATTAAATGCGGCACTGAAAGGTGCTGGAGAAATTGGCTTTACTATAATCTCACTGACCATTTCTCTGGTGGCAGTACTCATTCCTCTGTTGTTTATGGGGGATGTGGTTGGTCGCTTATTCCATGAGTTTGCTCTGACCCTGACCATTGCGATTCTGATCTCTGGCGTGGTCTCTCTGACTCTCACACCAATGATGTGTGCCCGGCTACTGAATCATGAATCTCTGCGTAAACAAAACCGTTTCTCTCTGGCCTGTGAGCGTTTTTTTGAACGAGTTATCGCTGGTTATGGGCGCTATCTGACTGTGGTATTAAAACATCAGTGGACTACTCTGGCTGTGGCGGTGGGTACTCTGGGCCTTACCGTATTGCTCTATTTGTTTATTCCTAAAGGCTTCTTTCCACTACAGGACAATGGCCTGATTCAGGGAACTTTGGTAGCACCGCAATCTATCTCATTTTCAGCCATGTCTGAACGCCAGCAGGCCGTCACTAAAATTCTACTACAGGACCCGGCAATAGAAAGCGTCTCTTCATTTATTGGTATTGATGGCAGTAATGCCACTCTGAATAATGGACGACTGCAAATTAATCTGAAGCCATTAAGCCAACGTGATGATCGTGCACCTAAAATTATCGAACGTCTCCAACATAGCGTACAAGCCGTTCCGGGAATCACTCTCTATCTGCAACCGGTACAAGACTTAACTATTGAAGATCGGGTAAGCCTTACTCAGTATCAGTTACACTGCAAACCATGTCATTGGATCAACTTACTTTATGGGTGCCTAAATTACTGGAGCGTTTGAAACAACTGCCGGAACTAACGGATGTCAGCAGCGACTGGCAAGATCAGGGATTAGTGGCTTATGTGAATGTTAATCGCGATGAAGCCAGCCGTTTAGGCATAAATATGAGCAGCATTGATAATGCGCTGTATAACGCCTTTGGTCAGCGGTTGATCTCCACTATCTATACCCAGGCCAATCAGTATCGGGTGGTGCTGGAACAGCAAGTTGATAAACAACAGGTATTGAACGCCTTTGACGATATTTACCTGAAAAATGGCAGCGGTCAGTCAATTCGTTTAACCAATATTGCCACCATTGAGCAACGACTTGGACCGCTATCGGTTAACCGTATCGCTCAATTTCCTTCGGCCACGGTTTCATTTAACTTACCGGCAGGCGTCTCATTAGGTGAGGCAACTAAAGCGATTACTCAGGCTGAACAGGATCTGAATTTCCCTAGCGACATTACCACTCAGTTCCAAGGGGCTACTCTGGCTTTTCAGGCCTCGTTGAGTAGTACTCTGTGGTTAATTCTGGCGGCGATTGTCACCATGTATATTGTACTTGGGGTACTGTATGAGAGCTTTATTCATCCGGTAACCATCCTCTCTACCTTACCCAGCGCGGGTGTTGGAGCCTTACTGGCACTGATGCTTTCTGGTCAGGAGCTGGATATTATTGCGATTATCGGCATCATCCTGCTTATCGGTATTGTGAAGAAGAACGCCATCATGATGATCGATTTTGCCTTAGCGGCGGAACGTGAGCAGGGAAAAACACCTTATGATGCCATTTATCAGGCCTGTTTACTGCGTTTTCGCCCTATTCTGATGACCACTATGGCAGCCTTACTCGGTGCCTTACCACTGATGCTCAGTACAGGTATTGGTGCCGAGCTGCGCCACCCACTGGGAATTTGTATGGTTGGGGGTCTGCTGGTCAGTCAGGTACTAACTCTATTTACCACTCCGGTTATCTATCTGATGTTTGACCGTTTGAGTCGTCATAAGCCGGTAATGACACAACCAACTGAAACCTCTCAGGACGGTGTGTGATATGAAGTTCTATGCCCTGTTTATTAACCGTCCGGTAGCCACCATTTTGCTGACGTTGGGCATTATTCTCAGCGGTATTCTTGGTTTTAGGTTATTGCCGGTATCACCTCTGCCTAAAATTGATTTTCCAGTGATTTCCGTTAGTGCATCACTACCGGGGGCATCACCCGAAACCATGGCATCATCTATTGCTACCCCGCTGGAGCGCTCGCTGGGCGCTATTGCCGGCGTAAATGAAATGACATCAACCAGTTCGCTGGGCAGTACCCGGATTATTCTGCAATTTGATATGGACCGGGATATCAATGGAGCTGCCCGTGATGTTCAGGCGGCCATTAACGCAGCACATAATTTGCTGCCCAGTGGCATGCCATCAAGACCTACCTATCGGAAAGCCAACCCCTCTGACGCGCCAATTATGATTCTGACATTAACTTCCGACGTTTATAGTCAGGGTGAACTGTATGATTATGCCTCTACCCAATTGGCACAAAAGATCTCTCAATTGGAAGGTGTTGGTGATGTTTCTGTTGGTGGTAGTTCTTTACCTGCCGTACGAGTACAACTTAACCCCCAGGCGTTATTTAATCAGGGCGTTTCGTTAGACGATGTCAGAACTGCCATTAGTCAGGCTAACGTTCGCAAACCCCAGGGTTTTCTTAAGGCAGACGATCAAAACTGGCAGGTTCAAACCAATGATGAGATTAAAACCGCTGACCAATATAAGCCGATTATTATTCATTACAATAATCAGTCTGCGGTCAGGCTGCAGGATGTAGCCACTATCACCGACTCGGTACAAGATATTCGTAATGCCGGTATGGCAAATGGTGTTCCGGCTATTTTGATCATGATTCGGCGTTCCGCTGATGCCAATATTATTGATACGGTAGACCGCATTCGTGCCGAGATGCCTGAACTGCAATCCTATATTCCTGCTTCGATTAATTTGGCCATTGCTCAGGATCGCTCACCCACTATCCGAGCTTCGCTGGTGGAGGTTGAACGGGCATTAATCATCGCTATTGCGCTGGTGATTCTGGTAGTGTTCCTGTTTTTGCGTTCTGGCCGTGCCACACTGATCCCGGCGGTCGCTGTACCGGTTTCACTGATTGGTACCTGTGCCGCCATGTATATGCTCGGCTTTAGCCTGAATAACCTGTCACTCATGGCCTTAACCATTGCCACTGGTTTTGTGGTAGATGATGCTATTGTGGTGTTGGAAAACATTGCCCGCCATATTGAAGCGGGACTAAAACCTTTCGATGCCGCACTGAAAGGCGTTAGTGAAGTTGGTTTTACCGTTCTCTCGATGAGCCTTTCTCTGGTAGCGGTGTTCATTCCTCTGTTATTTATGAGTGGCCTGCCCGGTCGTTTATTTAGTGAATTTGCTATTTCACTGTCGGTGGCTATTGGGATTTCACTGGTTGTTTCCCTTACCCTAACACCCATGATGTGTGCCCGCCTGTTACGTGCTAAAAAACAGGAACGTCCACGTTCATCACAAGGGTTTGGCCGCATTATTGTTACTCTGCAACAAGGCTATGCCCGTACTCTCAGCTGGACGCTGGATCACTCCCGGTTTGTATTTGTGATCTTTCTTAGCACTATTGTGCTCAACGTTTGGCTGTATATAAATGTCCCAAAAACCTTCTTCCCTGAGCAGGATACCGGTCGATTGATGGGATTTGTGCAGGCTGACCAAAGCATCTCTTTTCAAGCAATGAAAAAGAAAATGGAAGTACTGATGAAAATCGTCAGTAGCGATCGGGATGTGGATAACGTGACCGGATTCACCGGTGGTTCACGCACCAATAGTGGCTCAATGTTTATCTCGCTAAAACCACTCTCTGAGCGTAAAGATACCGCCCAACAAGTGATAAACCGTCTGAGAGGTAAACTGTCTCAGGAACCAGGAGCCAGTTTATTTCTGATGGCGGTTCAGGATGTCAGAGCCGGAGGGCGTCAATCTAACGCTGGTTATCAATATGCTTTGCTGTCTGATGACCTGAGCACCCTGCGCGAATGGGAGCCGAAAATTCGGACTGCATTCGCCACTCTGCCTGAACTGGCTGATGTAAACTCTGACCAACAGGACAAAGGGGCCGAAATTGCTATCACCTATAACCGTGAAACGATGTCACGATTAGGGATTGATGTTTCTGCTGCCAATGCCCTGTTGAATAATGCGTTTGGACAACGACAGATTTCTACCATCTACCAACCACTGAACCAGTATAAAGTCGTGATGGAAGTCGCACCCGAGTTTGCCCAGGACCAGAGTGCTCTGGATAAGATGTTTGTCATCAATCAGGATGGCAAACCGATTCCCCTTTCCTACTTTGCCCAATGGATGCCGGCAAATGCGCCGTTATCAGTTAACCATCAGCTGCGTCCACCGTTTCGTTTAACCTGGCAGAGGGATACTCATTATCCGAGGCCACTACTGCCATTGAACGTTCTATGACCGCATTAGGGGTTCCAAATACGGTCAGAGGATCATTTGCCGGTACTGCTCAGGTATTTCAGGAAATGCTGCAATCACAGATTTTTCTGATTATTGCGGCTATTGTCACTGTCTATATCGTGTTGGGTGTACTGTATGAAAGTTATATTCATCCACTGACCATTTTATCCACCCTGCCATCTGCCGGGGTTGGCGCTATACTGGCTTTAGAGCTGTTTGATACGCCATTCAGCCTGATTGCCCTGATCGGTGTGATGTTGTTAATTGGTTTAGTGAAGAAGAATGCCATTATGATGGTGGATTTTGCGCTCACCGCAGAAAGACAAGGTAACCTGACACCTCGCGAGGCTATATTTCAGGCCTGCTTGTTGCGTTTCAGACCCATTATGATGACTACTCTGGCCGCTATTTTTGGTGCAGTCCCGCTGGTTCTCGGTAGCGGCGATGGCGCAGAGTTACGACAGCCTCTGGGCATTACTATTGTTGGTGGGCTGGTCATGAGTCAGCTATTAACACTGTATACCACACCGGTGATATATCTCTATTTTGATCGCTTAAGGCTTTGGTATAAAAACCGTGGTTCGTCATCAGCATCAAAACTGGCAACCGGGACAACCGGTCACTGATCATCCACTCACCACATTAGTCTGGCCGGAGGAGCCAACACCAAATGAAAAATAGTACTGCTAATGTGCGTTGGCAACTGTGGATTGTGGCTCTGGGTTTCTTTATGCAGTCACTGGACACCACTATTTTAAATACTGCCTTACCCTCTATGGCTGTTAGTCTGAATGAAAGTCCGCTACAGATGCAATCAGTAATCGTTGCCTATATTCTGACGGTTGCCGTAGGGCTACCCGCCAGCGGCTGGTTAGCCGATCGCATCGGCGTTAAGCCCGTATTTCTGTCAGCCATTGTGCTTTTTACTTTAGGCTCCCTGCTTTGTGCCCAGTCAGAAAGCTTACAGGAGTTGGTTCGTGCCAGAGTAATTCAAGGAATTGGTGGTGCCATGATGGTGCCCGTTGGTCGGTTAACCGTAATGAAAATTGTTCCTCGTGAACAGTATATGGCAGCTATGACCTTTGTTACCTTACCCGGTCAGGTAGGGCCATTAATGGGGCCTGCGTTGGGTGGTTTTCTGGTAGAGTACGCCAGTTGGCACTGGATTTTTCTGATTAATATTCCGGTTGGTATTATTGGTGTACTGGCAACGCTGATGATTATGCCTAACTACAAGATGCCGCCACGCCCCTTTGATGTGGTTGGCTTTATTCTATTAGCCATTGGTATGGCTACTATTACCCTTTCTCTGGATGGTCATTCTGGTTTAGGGTTGGCACCGGCAACTATTCTATTGTTGTGTACCAGTGGCGTTGCCGCACTTGGACTTTACTGGTTGCATGCTCGTCGGGCAACAGCACCGCTGTTCAATTTAGCCATGTTTAAAATCCCTACCTTCTCTCTGGGACTAACCGGCAGTTTATTCGCCCGTATCGGCAGCGGAATGTTGCCTTTTATGACACCGCTATATTTACAAATCGGCTTAGGCTTTTCCCCATTTCATGCTGGTTTAATGATGATTCCCATGATCATCGGCAGTATGAGTATTAAGCGTCTGGTGGTACAAATTGTTAATCGCTATGGTTATCGGGGTGTTCTGAGTATTGCGACCTTAGCCTTACCGGCCATTACGTTAATGATTCCGATTGCAGGCATGTTGGGATGGTATATCGTCATTCCATTCCTGCTATTTATGCTCGGTGTGACTAATGCCGTGCGTTTTTCCACTATGAACACCCTGACGCTCAAAGATCTGCCCGATGAGTTTGCCAGCAGCGGCAACAGTTTGCTGTCGATGGTTATGCAATTATCCATGAGCCTGGGTGTCAGTACCGCCGGGATTTTACTGGGGGTCTTCTCAATGCATCATGTGGCAGTTGGTAGCCCTGAGGTTCAACAGGCGTTCTTATATACCTATCTGTGCATTGGTTTAATTATGTTAATCCCAACGGCGATTTTTGCCCGAGTTCCCAAAGACAGTGCCAAAAACGTCTTGCTGGGCTCCGGTAAAAACCGGGATAAATCCGATAACTAGCGGAAATCAAATCTAATGAAAATGGGGATCACCGGAAAACTGTTCTTTGCTATTTTAGCCACCTGCATGCTGGTGCTGATTACCATGCACTGGGGAGTTCGCCTGAGTTTAACGTGGTTTTACCGACTATATTCGCTCCAGTAATGAGCAGCGCTTAAGTTTATTGGGCAATGCTCTGGCCGAACGTTATCGCCATGAAGGCAACTGGCAATTCCTTCAACGCAATGAAAAAATCATCTATCAGTTTCTACGAGCGGTAGAACAAAATGATGATGAAAGTGACGAACAGGCACTACCACCTCAGGGATGGCGCGTTCCTTTCTGGATCTTTGATACCGAGAACCATATGCTGGCAGGATCTTCTCATCCGGTTCCACGTCATGCGACCCGTAAAGCCATTACGCTGGATGGGAAAACCATCGGTTGGATTGTCGGCATGCCCAGCGAAAAACTTACCCGCAGTGCCGACATCAACTTTGCTAAACAACAGAATCGCACCAGTTGGATGCTGATTGCCCTTTCGACCCTGTTAGCTGCCGTCACTACACTGCTGGTTTCCCGCAGCCTGTTATCACGAGTAAAACGCCTTGTGACCGGTACTCATCAGTTGGCAGCCGGAGACTTTTCTGCCCGGGTTCCAATTACCAGTAAAGATGAGTTGGGAATTTTGGCCAATGACTTTAACCAACTGGCCAATACTCTGGAAAAAAACGAACGTATGCGACGGGCATTTATTGCCGATGTTTCTCATGAGCTGCGTACACCATTAGCGGTATTGCAGGGAGAACTGGAGGCACTGGAAGACGGCGTACGCCAGTTAACGCCGACTTCATTACATTCACTCCAGGCTGAAGTGCGATCTTTGACTAAATTAGTTAATGATTTGCATCAGCTTTCATTATCCGATTTAGGGGCACTAACCTATAAGAAGAGCGATCTCAATCTGATAGCCTTACTGGAACAGGCGATTGCTGCCTATCACAGCCGCTTCAGTCATAAAGGATTAGCTATCGAAACAGAACTACCGCCAAACGCAATCGTGTTTGGCGATCCGGATCGTTTATCGCAACTATTTCACAATTTATTAGAGAACAGCCTGCGCTATACTGATGCCAGTAGTGACAATACTCAGGGACAGCTACATATTTCCGCAACAGTAACCAAACAATCAATACTATTACACTGGCAGGATTCTGCCCCCGGCGTTACCGACGAGCAACTGAGTCAGATTTTCGAGCGTTTTTATCGTACTGAAGTTTCACGTAACCGGGCCAGCGGCGGCTCCGGACCCGGCCTGTCCATCTGCTGGAATATTGTTGATGCTCACGGCGGAGAAATTAGCGCCAGCCATTCTGCTTTAGGCGGGCTGGAAATTAAGTTACTCTTGCCGCTGGTAACAGAAACGGTATCCTCATAACTATGACAGAAAGTACCCTATTGACCGGTAATGACTTGCCGCCAGTATTGATTGTAGAAGATGAGCCTAAACTGGGTCAGTTATTAATTTATTATCTTCAGGCGGCCGGATATCGCACACATTTAATTACTCAGGGTCAGAAAGTGATTAGTTGGGTGAAACAATACCCGCCTTCGCTGATCCTGTTAGACTTGATGCTGCCGGGTGTTGATGGCATTACACTGTGCCGGGAGATCCGTACGTTTTCTGATGTTCCGGTAGTCATGGTAACAGCAAAAACCGAAGAGATAGACCGCCTGTCCGGACTGGAAATTGGCGCTGATGATTATATCTGTAAGCCCTATAGCCCACGAGAAGTAGTGGCTCGGGTTAAAACCATTTTAAGGCGCTGTTATCTGCCCGCCAGAGAGCTACCTTCGCCGGAGCTGGGACTGCAATTAGACGAATCACAGTTTCAGGTTCGTTATAACAATACCAGCCTTGATTTAACCGCCGCTGAGTTTCGGTTGCTTAAAACTCTGTCATCCCATTCAGGCCAGGTACTGACGCGGGAATCGCTGTTAGATAATCTTTACGATGATTATCGTGTAGTAACCGATCGTACTGTAGACAGTCATATCAAGAATTTACGCCGTAAACTGGAAACCTTAGCGCCAGAAAAAGTCTTTATTCGTTCGGTATATGGATTAGGCTACCGTTGGGAAGAGTAACAAAACAGGTATTTATACCTTTCTAAGCAGAAATGGAATAACACAACAGGAGTTGTCAGGTTAATGAGTTTAGTTATTAAAAGTTCCCCTTTGGTTCTGGTTATTCCAGCTTTGCTAGCTTCCGTAGCCCATGCAGATACCCCGGGAAGCTGCCCGATAAACAAAGATATTATTGTTAATAATCATCTGGCGCTGTTAAGCATGCCTGAGTTTAATCACGCCCGTGTAGTGGAAACCGTCACTGAAAGCGACAACACGCGTTCTGCCTTTTACTATAAATTTAATTACGATCGCTGTGGCCAGTTAACCGATATGTATGCTCAAATGACCCGCAATGAACTGCGCTTTCGTATTGATTCCAGCTACGATATTAGTAAAATTCAGCAGGGCTGGAGAAATAGTTACAATGTCACTCTTTTTGGTATGAATAAGCTGTTTTATGCCCGGGAAGGCGCAATTGATTATCAGACGGATGATAAAGGACTGATTGTTAGCTCAACGGATAATTACATTTCTGGTAGCGATGAGAAAAAAGCAGAAACTGGCGTTACCGACGGTATCTATAAAACTGATGACAAATTTCGTATGGCCTACAGCCTGTTAAGCGGCAGTGATGAGTCGGTAAATGGTGAATATCGTTTCTTCTATCAACCGGACAATAAACCTTTCGCCTTAATCAGCCCAACTATGAATATCAGTTATCTGTATGACCAGCAGCAACGCGCCAGTGGAATGATAGAAATTACCGTATCCCCCTACTATCTTGGCAGTAAACAAACCGACTGTCTGGAATGGAATGATCGCAACGACTGTACCAAATCTATCAGTAAGGAACTGGAGCTGTTTCCGACCTATGTCGTCGATCGAACTACTGTGTTGCGGTCGACTTACACTTATTGGTGATAAACAAACGGTATAAGTGGATATTCCTGCGTTGCCATTCCCCTCAACCAGGTCTACAATTCCGGCCCTGGGATTTTCCCAAAGCTGTACCCTTAGGGTGCGGCTCTGACTTGTGATCAGACTAAGAGACCAACAACATGTTTAAACCGGAATTACTTTCTCCGGCCGGTACGCTTAAAAATATGCGTTACGCCTTTGCTTATGGCGCAGATGCAGTTTATGCCGGTCAGCCTCGTTACAGCCTGCGGGTACGTAACAACGAATTCAATCATCAGAATCTGGCTTTAGGTATTAATGAAGCCCATGCCCTTGGCAAAAAGTTTTATGTGGTGGTTAATATCGCTCCTCATAACTCCAAGCTAAAAACCTTTATTCGCGATCTGGCCCCCGTGGTAGAAATGGGACCAGATGCATTGATCATGTCCGATCCTGGCCTGATTATGATGGTACGTGAAGCATTTCCTGATATTGATATTCACCTTTCGGTACAGGCCAACGCTGTCAACTGGGCGACGGTAAAATTCTGGAAACAGATGGGGCTAACCCGCGTTATCCTTTCCCGCGAACTGTCGCTGGAAGAAATTGAAGAAATTCGCCAGCAGGTACCCGATATTGAACTGGAAACCTTTGTGCATGGCGCTTTATGCATGGCTTACTCTGGCCGTTGTCTGCTCTCTGGCTATATAAATAAACGCGATCCTAATCAGGGTACCTGTACTAACGCTTGTCGCTGGGAATACAAAGTAGAAGAAGGCAAAGAAGATGACACAGGTAACATTGTGCATATTCATGAGCCAATCCCGGTAAAAAACGTTGAGCCTACATTAGGTGCCGGAGCCCCTACCGATAAAGTATTTATGATTGAAGAAGCACTGCGTCCGGGCGAGTATATGAGTGCCTTTGAAGACGAACACGGCACTTATATTATGAACTCTAAAGATCTGCGTGCTGTTCAACATGTTGAGCGTTTAACCCAGTTAGGCGTTCATTCATTAAAAATTGAAGGTCGCACCAAATCGTTCTACTACTGCGCGCGTACTGCTCAGGTTTATCGCCGGGCTATTGATGATGCAGTTGCAGGTAAACCATTTGATGAGTCGCTGATGACAACACTGGAGTCATTGGCCCATCGGGGATATACCGAAGGTTTCCTGCGTCGCCATGTACACGATGAGCATCAAAATTATGATTACGGCTACTCTATTTCTGACAGTCAGCAATTTGTTGGTGAGTTTACCGGTGAACGACGTAATAGTTTAGCCGCTGTTGATGTAAAAAATAAATTTTCTGTTGGTGATAGTGTGGAGATGATGACCCCTCAGGGCAACATCCATTTCACTATTGAATCAATGGAAACCAGCAAAGGCCAACCTACCGAAGTAGCCCCGGGTAACGGGCACGTGGTTTATTTGCCGGTTCCGGATGATGTTAATCTGGAATATGCTTTGTTGATGCGTAATTTAGCGGGAAACAACAACACCAGAAATCCGCATAGTGCATAAAAATGATTTTTTTCCACTGGCGGTGATAAAAATCACACGCTTTAATTCAAATTATTAGAAATGGATCACATCTATTAGCAAATAAAAGGACTACTATCTCAGTCCTAAAGATTAATAACTAGTTGTGTTCCTATTATCTCTTTAATAGAAACCACCTCCTTACCAGTCCAATCTCCCTTGGGCTGGTTTCTTTTTTTAGCGTCTCTCAAAATTCTTTTGTCTCTCTTTTCGACTGATTTAGCCATGCATAATGCGGCTATCATTGGGTGCCTGTTCCCTGTCAGTCATACCATAATCGCGAATAATTCCGGCAATCTTGAGCCGATAATCATTAAAAATCATCGCCCGGCCTTTAGCCTGTGCCTGCCGATGCAATTCTAATTGCCGCCACTGCAGAACAGCTTCTTCATCACGCCAAAATGAAAGTGATAAAATCTTGCCCGGTTCAGACAGACTTTCAAAACGCTCAATAGAAATAAAACCATCCATTTCTACCAGTAAAGGTTTTAGTTCTGCTGCCAAATCCAGATAAGCTTGTTTATGCCCCTGTTTTATCTGCACTTCAAAAATTACCGCAATCATGATTTTCTTCCTTATATTTATCAGGCAACAAATTATTTTAATGTAAACAATTGGTAAAAATATTATCACTCGTAATTGAATCGTTATACTGTTTTTATATTCTCTTATTTTTCACTTTCAGGAGGTGTAATGGCTATATCACCCAATGCTTTTATTATCTTAAACGGTAAAGGAGCCAATACACCCGAGGTTCGGGACGCGATAAAAAAACTCAGGGAACAAGGATACCAACTCGAAGTCAGGGTCACCTGGGAATACGGTGATGCTGGTCGTTACGTTACCGAGGCGCAACGACAACACGCTGAACTGGTTATTGCCGGAGGTGGTGATGGAACCATTAATGAGGTTGCGGCAGCAATCGTACAGTTGAACAGTCATTCCAGACCCGCAATGGGGATCTTACCACTAGGAACCGCCAACGATTTTGCTACCGCCTGTCAAATTCCGGAACAACCTTATCAGGCTTTAATTCTGGCCCTGAACGGTAACCCGGTTGCTATTGATATGGTGAAGGTAAACCAGCAGCACTATTTCATTAATATGGCTACCGGCGGTTTTGGTACCAAAATCACTACTGAAACACCGGATAAACTTAAGGCAGCATTAGGTGGTTTTTCTTACCTGCTGCACGGCATTACTCAGGCTAACACGTTAAAACCCGACAATTGCACGATTACAGCAGATAACTTTCACTGGTCAGGGGAAGCACTGGTGATAGGCATCGGTAATGGCAAGCAGGCTGGAGGCGGTCATCCCCTGTGTCCTGATGCTAAAATTAACGATGGACAGTTGCAACTGGCTATTCTGATGGCAGATGAATCGTTGCCTGCCCTGCTCTCCAGCTTAATCAACGGCAAAGACAGTGAGCATATTATTGAGAAATCCTTAAATAGTCTGACCCTTACTTCCAGCCATGAGATGATCCTTAATCTTGATGGAGAGCCATTAAAAGGCAATCAATTTCAAATTGAAGTGGTACCTGCTGCTATTCGATGCCAGCCCCTCAAATTGCCCTCTGTTAATTTGAGCTCAATAATAAGGGGCGCTTATTGCGCCCCTTATTACATCTTTCGAATACCGATTAATTTGCTTCAGCCAAATCCTTTGGCATGTTGCTTTGCATCTTATGCCAGATAATACCACTGGCTTTACCGTACTGGCGTACGCATTCCATCACCTGATCGTGTAGTCTGTCGCGGCATAAGTCAGAAAGACGTTGATAGAAGTTCAGGGCTAACTGGCGCGCTTCTGGATTAGAAAAATAATAGCGACCAACGCGGATATATAGCCCTTTGATACCGTTAAGAATCAGACCATAGATCGGATTACCTGAGGCAAATGCTAAACCGCGGAAAATATTATAATCCAACTCGGTAAATAGCTCCGGACGCTCTTCAAAACCATTATCCTGAGCTAAAACTTCCAGCGCCTTTTCCGGATTTTGACGAACCGCAGCCCGAATAAAGATAGCAGCGATATTGGTTCTGACGGCCAGAAGGTTATCAATTAACTGAGGAACGCTATCGTGATCTAAACGTACCAGCGTTTCCAGCAGACTCAAGCTGGAAGTTTCCCAGAAGTTATTTACTTTAGTTGGCTTACCGTGCTGAATTGTCAGCCAGCCATCTCGGGCTAAACGCTGCAATACCTCACGCAATGTGGTACGAGTTACGCCAATAAGTTCGGAGAGTTCACGTTCTGCGGGCAGAATGGTACCAGGGGGAAACCTGTTGTTCCAAATGCTCTCAATTAAATACTCTTCCGCAAATCCTGCCGGACTCTGCGCTTTGATCACCATAAAAGTGCTATTCCATTAAGGTACAAAAATTAAAACGATTTGTTGCATCATACCAGAAGGCCATAGCCGGATATAGCATCTCAAAATATCAAATAGAGTAAACTGTGGTTTAGATTACAAAAACAGGCTAATTTCAGTGTAAAAAATTACTTATTCATTCTAAATCAGCCATGCAGGAAAAAATCCTTGGCTTACAAAGAAAATCTTAACCATAATGTCATTTGAAAGATGGCATAGAAATAAAACTAGTTTAAACTACCGCTATCGGCGATCGCTCATACATATTAAAGTGAATTAATCATGTTATGTTATTTAAATAGCTGTTCTAAAGGAAGAGGTGCCTGGTTTCTTCTGGCTCTGATTGTTATTGTACTTGAGTTAATTGCCCTCTATTTCCAACACGTAATGTTACTGAGACCTTGTGTGCTCTGCATTTACGAACGTTGCGCTCTGTTTGGTATTTTAGGCGCAGCCTTGATTGGTATGTTGGCACCTTCCTCTACGCTGATACGTTTTCTGGCTATCATTGTATGGCTATACAGCACTATCGAAGGCCTATTGTTGACATGGAAACACACCATGATTCAGCTTTACCCTTCCCCGGCAAACACCTGTGATATTTTTGTTAACTTTCCAACCTGGCTACCGCTGGATAAATGGTTACCAGCGTTATTTGTAGCTAACGGTGATTGCAGTGAAAAACAGTGGTCATTCCTTTCATTAGAAATGCCACAATGGTTATTGATTATTTTCGCTATTAATTTAGTTATTGTTGCTTTGGTTATTATTGCTCAGTTTGTTAAACCAAAGAGACGTTTTTTCTATAACAATCCACTCTGATATATAAATCAGAAGATCAATGTTCAAAAAGCGCCATTATGGCGCTTTTGAACATTGATCTTCTGATTTATATATCAGAGTGGATTGTTATAGAAAAAACGTCTCTTTGGTTAACAAACTGAGCAATAATAACCAAAGCAACAATAACTAAATTAATAGCGAAAATAATCAATAACCATTGTGGCATTTCTAATGAAAGGAATGACCACTGTTTTTCACTGCAATCACCGTTAGCTACAAATAACGCTGGTAACCATTTATCCAGCGGTAGCCAGGTTGGAAAGTTAACAAAAATATCACAGGTGTTTGCCGGGGAAGGGTAAAGCTGAATCATGGTGTGTTTCCATGTCAACAATAGGCCTTCGATAGTGCTGTATAGCCATACAATGATAGCCAGAAAACGTATCAGCGTAGAGGAAGGTGCCAACATACCAATCAAGGCTGCGCCTAAAATACCAAACAGAGCGCAACGTTCGTAAATGCAGAGCACACAAGGTCTCAGTAACATTACGTGTTGGAAATAGAGGGCAATTAACTCAAGTACAATAACAATCAGAGCCAGAAGAAACCAGGCACCTCTTCCTTTAGAACAGCTATTTAAATAACATAACATGATTAATTCACTTTAATATGTATGAGCGATCGCCGATAGCGGTAGTTTAAACTAGTTTTATTTCTATGCCATCTTTCAAATGACATTATGGTTAAGATTTTCTTTGTAAGCCAAGGATTTTTTCCTGCATGGCTGATTTAGAATGAATAAGTAATTTTTTACACTGAAATTAGCCTGTTTTTGTAATCTAAACCACAGTTTACTCTATTTGATATTTTGAGATGCTATATCCGGCTATGGCCTTCTGGTATGATGCAACAAATCGTTTTAATTTTTGTACCTTAATGGAATAGCACTTTTATGGTGATCAAAGCGCAGAGTCCGGCAGGATTTGCGGAAGAGTATTTAATTGAGAGCATTTGGAACAACAGGTTTCCCCCTGGTACCATTCTGCCCGCAGAACGTGAACTCTCCGAACTTATTGGCGTAACTCGTACCACATTGCGTGAGGTATTGCAGCGTTTAGCCCGAGATGGCTGGCTGACAATTCAGCACGGTAAGCCAACTAAAGTAAAAACTTCTGGGAAACTTCCAGCTTGAGTCTGCTGGAAACGCTGGTACGTTTAGATCACGATAGCGTTCCTCAGTTAATTGATAACCTTCTGGCCGTCAGAACCAATATCGCTGCTATCTTTATTCGGGCTGCGGTTCGTCAAAATCCGGAAAAGGCGCTGGAAGTTTTAGCTCAGGATAATGGTTTTGAAGAGCGTCCGGAGCTATTTACCGAGTTGGATTATAATATTTTCCGCGGTTTAGCATTTGCCTCAGGTAATCCGATCTATGGTCTGATTCTTAACGGTATCAAAGGGCTATATATCCGCGTTGGTCGCTATTATTTTTCTAATCCAGAAGCGCGCCAGTTAGCCCTGAACTTCTATCAACGTCTTTCTGACTTATGCCGCGACAGACTACACGATCAGGTGATGGAATGCGTACGCCAGTACGGTAAAGCCAGTGGTATTATCTGGCATAAGATGCAAAGCAACATGCCAAAGGATTTGGCTGAAGCAAATTAATCGGTATTCGAAAGATGTAATAAGGGGCGCAATAAGCGCCCCTTATTATTGAGCTCAAATTAACAGAGGGCAATTTGAGGGGAGCTGGCATCGAATAGCAGCAGGTACCACTTCAATTTGAAATTGATTGCCTTTTAATGGCTCTCCATCAAGATTAAGGATCATCTCATGGCTGGAAGTAAGGGTCAGACTATTTAAGGATTTCTCAATAATATGCTCACTGTCTTTGCCGTTGATTAAGCTGGAGAGCAGGGCAGGCAACGATTCATCTGCCATCAGAATAGCCAGTTGCAACTGTCCATCGTTAATTTTAGCATCAGGACACAGGGGATGACCGCCTCCAGCCTGCTTGCCATTACCGATGCCTATCACCAGTGCTTCCCCTGACCAGTGAAAGTTATCTGCTGTAATCGTGCAATTGTCGGGTTTTAACGTGTTAGCCTGAGTAATGCCGTGCAGCAGGTAAGAAAAACCACCTAATGCTGCCTTAAGTTTATCCGGTGTTTCAGTAGTGATTTTGGTACCAAAACCGCCGGTAGCCATATTAATGAAATAGTGCTGCTGGTTTACCTTCACCATATCAATAGCAACCGGGTTACCGTTCAGGGCCAGAATTAAAGCCTGATAAGGTTGTTCCGGAATTTGACAGGCGGTAGCAAAATCGTTGGCGGTTCCTAGTGGTAAGATCCCCATTGCGGTCTGGAATGACTGTTCAACTGTACGATTGCTGCCGCAACCTCATTAATGGTTCCATCACCACCTCCGGCAATAACCAGTTCAGCGTGTTGTCGTTGCGCCTCGGTAACGTAACGACCAGCATCACCGTATTCCCAGGTGACCCTGACTTCGAGTTGGTATCCTTGTTCCCTGAGTTTTTTTATCGCGTCCCGAACCTCGGGTGTATTGGCTCCTTTACCGTTTAAGATAATAAAAGCATTGGGTGATATAGCCATTACACCTCCTGAAAGTGAAAAATAAGAGAATATAAAAACAGTATAACGATTCAATTACGAGTGATAATATTTTTACCAATTGTTTACATTAAAATAATTTGTTGCCTGATAAATATAAGGAAGAAAATCATGATTGCGGTAATTTTTGAAGTGCAGATAAAACAGGGCATAAACAAGCTTATCTGGATTTGGCAGCAGAACTAAAACCTTTACTGGTAGAAATGGATGGTTTTATTTCTATTGAGCGTTTTGAAAGTCTGTCTGAACCGGGCAAGATTTTATCACTTTCATTTTGGCGTGATGAAGAAGCTGTTCTGCAGTGGCGGCAATTAGAATTGCATCGGCAGGCACAGGCTAAAGGCCGGGCGATGATTTTTAATGATTATCGGCTCAAGATTGCCGGAATTATTCGCGATTATGGTATGACTGACAGGGAACAGGCACCCAATGATAGCCGCATTATGCATGGCTAAATCAGTCGAAAAGAGAGACAAAAGAATTTTGAGAGACGCTAAAAAAAAGAAACCAGCCCAAGGGAGATTGGACTGGTAAGGAGGTGGTTTCTATTAAAGAGATAATAGGAACACAACTAGTTATTAATCTTTAGGACTGAGATAGTAGTCCTTTTATTTGCTAATAGATGTGATCCATTTCTAATAATTTGAATTAAAGCGTGTGATTTTTATCACCGCCAGTGGAAAAAAATCATTTTTATGCACTATGCGGATTTCTGGTGTTGTTGTTTCCCGCTAAATTACGCATCAACAAAGCATATTCCAGATTAACATCATCCGGAACCGGCAAATAAACCACGTGCCCGTTACCCGGGGCTACTTCGGTAGGTTGGCCTTTGCTGGTTTCCATTGATTCAATAGTGAAATGGATGTTGCCCTGAGGGGTCATCATCTCCACACTATCACCAACAGAAAATTTATTTTTTACATCAACAGCGGCTAAACTATTACGTCGTTCACCGGTAAACTCACCAACAAATTGCTGACTGTCAGAAATAGAGTAGCCGTAATCATAATTTTGATGCTCATCGTGTACATGGCGACGCAGGAAACCTTCGGTATATCCCCGATGGGCCAATGACTCCAGTGTTGTCATCAGCGACTCATCAAATGGTTTACCTGCAACTGCATCATCAATAGCCCGGCGATAAACCTGAGCAGTACGCGCGCAGTAGTAGAACGATTTGGTGCGACCTTCAATTTTTAATGAATGAACGCCTAACTGGGTTAAACGCTCAACATGTTGAACAGCACGCAGATCTTTAGAGTTCATAATATAAGTGCCGTGTTCGTCTTCAAAGGCACTCATATACTCGCCCGGACGCAGTGCTTCTTCAATCATAAATACTTTATCGGTAGGGGCTCCGGCACCTAATGTAGGCTCAACGTTTTTTTACCGGGATTGGCTCATGAATATGCACAATGTTACCTGTGTCATCTTCTTTGCCTTCTTCTACTTTGTATTCCCAGCGACAAGCGTTAGTACAGGTACCCTGATTAGGATCGCGTTTATTTATATAGCCAGAGAGCAGACAACGGCCAGAGTAAGCCATGCATAAAGCGCCATGCACAAAGGTTTCCAGTTCAATATCGGGTACCTGCTGGCGAATTTCTTCAATTTCTTCCAGCGACAGTTCGCGGGAAAGGATAACGCGGGTTAGCCCCATCTGTTTCCAGAATTTTACCGTCGCCCAGTTGACAGCGTTGGCCTGTACCGAAAGGTGAATATCAATATCAGGAAATGCTTCACGTACCATCATAATCAGGCCAGGATCGGACATGATCAATGCATCTGGTCCCATTTCTACCACGGGGGCCAGATCGCGAATAAAGGTTTTTAGCTTGGAGTTATGAGGAGCGATATTAACCACCACATAAAACTTTTGCCAAGGGCATGGGCTTCATTAATACCTAAAGCCAGATTCTGATGATTGAATTCGTTGTTACGTACCGCAGGCTGTAACGAGGCTGACCGGCATAAACTGCATCTGCGCCATAAGCAAAGGCGTAACGCATATTTTTAAGCGTACCGGCCGGAGAAAGTAATTCCGGTTTAAACATGTTGTTGGTCTCTTAGTCTGATCACAAGTCAGAGCCGCACCCTAAGGGTACAGCTTTGGGAAAATCCCAGGGCCGGAATGTAGACCTGGTTGAGGGGAATGGCAACGCAGGAATATCCACTTATACCGTTTGTTTATCACCAATAAGTGTAAGTCGACCGCAAACAGTAGTTTCGATCGACGACATAGGTCGGAAACAGCTCCAGTTCCTTACTGATAGATTTGGTACAGTCGTTGCGATCATTCCATTCCAGACAGTCGGTTTGTTTACTGCCAAGATAGTAGGGGGATACGGTAATTTCTATCATTCCACTGGCGCGTTGCTGCTGGTCATACAGATAACTGATATTCATAGTTGGGCTGATTAAGGCGAAAGGTTTATTGTCCGGTTGATAGAAGAAACGATATTCACCATTTACCGACTCATCACTGCCGCTTAACAGGCTGTAGGCCATACGAAATTTGTCATCAGTTTTATAGATACCGTCGGTAACGCCAGTTTCTGCTTTTTTCTCATCGCTACCAGAAATGTAATTATCCGTTGAGCTAACAATCAGTCCTTTATCATCCGTCTGATAATCAATTGCGCCTTCCCGGGCATAAAACAGCTTATTCATACCAAAAAGAGTGACATTGTAACTATTTCTCCAGCCCTGCTGAATTTTACTAATATCGTAGCTGGAATCAATACGAAAGCGCAGTTCATTGCGGGTCATTTGAGCATACATATCGGTTAACTGGCCACAGCGATCGTAATTAAATTTATAGTAAAAGGCAGAACGCGTGTTGTCGCTTTCAGTGACGGTTTCCACTACACGGGCGTGATTAAACTCAGGCATGCTTAACAGCGCCAGATGATTATTAACAATAATATCTTTGTTTATCGGGCAGCTTCCCGGGGTATCTGCATGGGCTACGGAAGCTAGCAAAGCTGGAATAACCAGAACCAAAGGGGAACTTTTAATAACTAAACTCATTAACCTGACAACTCCTGTTGTGTTATTCCATTTCTGCTTAGAAAGGTATAAATACCTGTTTTGTTACTCTTCCCAACGGTAGCCTAATCCATATACCGAACGAATAAAGACTTTTTCTGGCGCTAAGGTTTCCAGTTTACGGCGTAAATTCTTGATATGACTGTCTACAGTACGATCGGTTACTACACGATAATCATCGTAAAGATTATCTAACAGCGATTCCCGCGTCAGTACCTGGCCTGAATGGGATGACAGAGTTTTAAGCAACCGAAACTCAGCGGCGGTTAAATCAAGGCTGGTATTGTTATAACGAACCTGAAACTGTGATTCGTCTAATTGCAGTCCCAGCTCCGGCGAAGGTAGCTCTCTGGCGGGCAGATAACAGCGCCTTAAAATGGTTTTAACCCGAGCCACTACTTCTCGTGGGCTATAGGGCTTACAGATATAATCATCAGCGCCAATTTCCAGTCCGGACAGGCGGTCTATCTCTTCGGTTTTTGCTGTTACCATGACTACCGGAACATCAGAAAACGTACGGATCTCCCGGCACAGTGTAATGCCATCAACACCCGGCAGCATCAAGTCTAACAGGATCAGCGAAGGCGGGTATTGTTTCACCCAACTAATCACTTTCTGACCCTGAGTAATTAAATGTGTGCGATATCCGGCCGCCTGAAGATAATAAATTAATAACTGACCCAGTTTAGGCTCATCTTCTACAATCAATACTGGCGGCAAGTCATTACCGGTCAATAGGGTACTTTCTGTCATAGTTATGAGGATACCGTTTCTGTTACCAGCGGCAAGAGTAACTTAATTTCCAGCCCGCCTAAAGCAGAATGGCTGGCGCTAATTTCTCCGCCGTGAGCATCAACAATATTCCAGCAGATGGACAGGCCGGGTCCGGAGCCGCCGCTGGCCCGGTTACGTGAAACTTCAGTACGATAAAAACGCTCGAAAATCTGACTCAGTTGCTCGTCGGTAACGCCGGGGGCAGAATCCTGCCAGTGTAATAGTATTGATTGTTTGGTTACTGTTGCGGAAATATGTAGCTGTCCCTGAGTATTGTCACTACTGGCATCAGTATAGCGCAGGCTGTTCTCTAATAAATTGTGAAATAGTTGCGATAAACGATCCGGATCGCCAAACACGATTGCGTTTGGCGGTAGTTCTGTTTCGATAGCTAATCCTTTATGACTGAAGCGGCTGTGATAGGCAGCAATCGCCTGTTCCAGTAAGGCTATCAGATTGAGATCGCTCTTCTTATAGGTTAGTGCCCCTAAATCGGATAATGAAAGCTGATGCAAATCATTAACTAATTTAGTCAAAGATCGCACTTCAGCCTGGAGTGAATGTAATGAAGTCGGCGTTAACTGGCGTACGCCGTCTTCCAGTGCCTCCAGTTCTCCCTGCAATACCGCTAATGGTGTACGCAGCTCATGAGAAACATCGGCAATAAATGCCCGTCGCATACGTTCGTTTTTTTCCAGAGTATTGGCCAGTTGGTTAAAGTCATTGGCCAAAATTCCCAACTCATCTTTACTGGTAATTGGAACCCGGGCAGAAAAGTCTCCGGCTGCCAACTGATGAGTACCGGTCACAAGGCGTTTTACTCGTGATAACAGGCTGCGGGAAACCAGCAGTGTAGTGACGGCAGCTAACAGGGTCGAAAGGGCAATCAGCATCCAACTGGTGCGATTCTGTTGTTTAGCAAAGTTGATGTCGGCACTGCGGGTAAGTTTTTCGCTGGGCATGCCGACAATCCAACCGATGGTTTTCCCATCCAGCGTAATGGCTTTACGGGTCGCATGACGTGGAACCGGATGAGAAGATCCTGCCAGCATATGGTTCTCGGTATCAAAGATCCAGAAAGGAACGCGCCATCCCTGAGGTGGTAGTGCCTGTTCGTCACTTTCATCATCATTTTGTTCTACCGCTCGTAGAAACTGATAGATGATTTTTTCATTGCGTTGAAGGAATTGCCAGTTGCCTTCATGGCGATAACGTTCGGCCAGAGCATTGCCCAATAAACTTAAGCGCTGCTCATTACTGGAGCGAATATAGTCGGTAAAACCACGTTAAACTCAGGCGAACTCCCCAGTGCATGGTAATCAGCACCAGCATGCAGGTGGCTAAAATAGCAAAGAACAGTTTTCCGGTGATCCCCATTTTCATTAGATTTGATTTCCGCTAGTTATCGGATTTATCCCGGTTTTTACCGGAGCCCAGCAAGACGTTTTTGGCACTGTCTTTGGGAACTCGGGCAAAAATCGCCGTTGGGATTAACATAATTAAACCAATGCACAGATAGGTATATAAGAACGCCTGTTGAACCTCAGGGCTACCAACTGCCACATGATGCATTGAGAAGACCCCCAGTAAAATCCCGGCGGTACTGACACCCAGGCTCATGGATAATTGCATAACCATCGACAGCAAACTGTTGCCGCTGCTGGCAAACTCATCGGGCAGATCTTTGAGCGTCAGGGTGTTCATAGTGGAAAAACGCACGGCATTAGTCACACCGAGCATAAATAGCAGGAATGGAATGACGATATACCATCCCAACATGCCTGCAATCGGAATCATTAACGTAATGGCCGGTAAGGCTAAGGTCGCAATACTCAGAACACCCCGATAACCATAGCGATTAACAATTTGTACCACCAGACGCTTAATACTCATACTGCCGATGATCATGGGAATCATCATTAAACCAGCATGAAATGGGGAAAAGCCTAAGCCGATTTGTAAATATAGCGGTGTCATAAAAGGCAACATTCCGCTGCCGATACGGGCGAATAAACTGCCGGTTAGTCCCAGAGAGAAGGTAGGGATTTTAAACATGGCTAAATTGAACAGCGGTGCTGTTGCCCGACGAGCATGCAACCAGTAAAGTCCAAGTGCGGCAACGCCACTGGTACACAACAATAGAATAGTTGCCGGTGCCAACCCTAAACCAGAATGACCATCCAGAGAAAGGGTAATAGTAGCCATACCAATGGCTAATAGAATAAAGCCAACCACATCAAAGGGGCGTGGCGGCATCTTGTAGTTAGGCATAATCATCAGCGTTGCCAGTACACCAATAATACCAACCGGAATATTAATCAGAAAAATCCAGTGCCAACTGGCGTACTCTACCAGAAAACCACCCAACGCAGGCCCCATTAATGGCCCTACCTGACCGGGTAAGGTAACAAAGGTCATAGCTGCCATATACTGTTCACGAGGAACAATTTTCATTACGGTTAACCGACCAACGGGCACCATCATGGCACCACCAATTCCTTGAATTACTCTGGCACGAACCAACTCCTGTAAGCTTTCTGACTGGGCACAAAGCAGGGAGCCTAAAGTAAAAAGCACAATGGCTGACAGAAATACGGGCTTAACGCCGATGCGATCGGCTAACCAGCCGCTGGCGGGTAGCCCTACGGCAACCGTCAGAATATAGGCAACGATTACTGATTGCATCTGTAGCGGACTTTCATTCAGACTAACAGCCATAGAGGGTAAGGCAGTATTTAAAATAGTGGTGTCCAGTGACTGCATAAAGAAACCCAGAGCCACAATCCACAGTTGCCAACGCACATTAGCAGTACTATTTTTCATTTGGTGTTGGCTCCTCCGGCCAGACTAATGTGGTGAGTGGATGATCAGTGACCGGTTGTCCCGGTTGCCAGTTTTGATGCTGATGACGAACCACGGTTTTTATACCAAAGCCTTAAGCGATCAAAATAGAGATATATCACCGGTGTGGTATACAGTGTTAATAGCTGACTCATGACCAGCCCACCAACAATAGTAATGCCCAGAGGCTGTCGTAACTCTGCGCCATCGCCGCTACCGAGAACCAGCGGGACTGCACCAAAAATAGCGGCCAGAGTAGTCATCATAATGGGTCTGAAACGCAACAAGCAGGCCTGAAATATAGCCTCGCGAGGTGTCAGGTTACCTTGTCTTTCTGCGGTGAGCGCAAAATCCACCATCATAATGGCATTCTTCTTCACTAAACCAATTAACAACATCACACCGATCAGGGCAATCAGGCTGAATGGCGTATCAAACAGCTCTAAAGCCAGTATAGCGCCAACCCCGGCAGATGGCAGGGTGGATAAAATGGTCAGTGGATGAATATAACTTTCATACAGTACACCCAACACGATATAGACAGTGACAATAGCCGCAATAATCAGAAAAATCTGTGATTGCAGCATTTCCTGAAATACCTGAGCAGTACCGGCAAATGATCCTCTGACCGTATTTGGAACCCCTAATGCGGTCATAGAACGTTCAATGGCAGTAGTGGCCTCGGATAATGAGTATCCCTCTGCCAGGTTAAACGAAACGGTGGACGCAGCTGATGGTTAACTGATAACGGCGCATTTGCCGGCATCCATTGGGCAAAGTAGGAAAGGGGAATCGGTTTGCCATCCTGATTGATGACAAACATCTTATCCAGAGCACTCTGGTCCTGGGCAAACTCGGGTGCGACTTCCATCACGACTTTATACTGGTTCAGTGGTTGGTAGATGGTAGAAATCTGTCGTTGTCCAAACGCATTATTCAACAGGGCATTGGCAGCAGAAACATCAATCCCTAATCGTGACATCGTTTCACGGTTATAGGTGATAGCAATTTCGGCCCCTTTGTCCTGTTGGTCAGAGTTTACATCAGCCAGTTCAGGCAGAGTGGCGAATGCAGTCCGAATTTTCGGCTCCCATTCGCGCAGGGTGCTCAGGTCATCAGACAGCAAAGCATATTGATAACCAGCGTTAGATTGACGCCCTCCGGCTCTGACATCCTGAACCGCCATCAGAAATAAACTGGCTCCTGGTTCCTGAGACAGTTTACCTCTCAGACGGTTTATCACTTGTTGGGCGGTATCTTTACGCTCAGAGAGTGGTTTTAGCGAGATAAACATTGAGCCACTATTGGTGCGTGAACCACCGGTGAATCCGGTCACGTTATCCACATCCCGATCGCTACTGACGATTTTCATCAGTACTTCCATTTTCTTTTTCATTGCTTGAAAAGAGATGCTTTGGTCAGCCTGCACAAATCCCATCAATCGACCGGTATCCTGCTCAGGGAAGAAGGTTTTTGGGACATTTATATACAGCCAAACGTTGAGCACAATAGTGCTAAGAAAGATCACAAATACAAACCGGGAGTGATCCAGCGTCCAGCTGAGAGTACGGGCATAGCCTTGTTGCAGAGTAACAATAATGCGGCCAAACCCTTGTGATGAACGTGGACGTTCCTGTTTTTTAGCACGTAACAGGCGGGCACACATCATGGGTGTTAGGGTAAGGGAAACAACCAGTGAAATCCCAATAGCCACCGACAGTGAAATAGCAAATTCACTAAATAAACGACCGGGCAGGCCACTCATAAATAACAGAGGAATGAACACCGCTACCAGAGAAAGGCTCATCGAGAGAACGGTAAAACCAACTTCACTAACGCCTTTCAGTGCGGCATCGAAAGGTTTTAGTCCCGCTTCAATATGGCGGGCAATGTTTTCCAACACCACAATAGCATCATCTACCACAAAACCAGTGGCAATGGTTAAGGCCATGAGTGACAGGTTATTCAGGCTAAAGCCGAGCATATACATGGCGGCACAGGTACCAATCAGTGAAACCGGTACAGCGACCGCCGGGATCAGTGTGGCACGGCCAGAACGCAAAAACAGGAACACTACCAGAATCACCAGCGCAATAGCGATGATTAATGCCCGTTCAACCTCCACCAGCGAAGCTCGGATAGTGGGTGAGCGATCCTGAGCAATGGCCAAATTAATCGAAGCAGGAATATAGGATTGCAGTTCAGGCATCTCGGCACGAATGCGGTCTACCGTATCAATAATATTGGCATCAGCGGAACGCCGAATCATGATCAAAATAGCCGGAACACCATTTGCCATACCGGCATTACGAATATCTTGTACCGAGTCGGTGATAGTGGCTACATCCTGCAGCCTGACCGCAGACTGATTATTGTAATGAATAATAATCGGCTTATATTGGTCAGCGGTTTTAATCTCATCATTGGTTTGAACCTGCCAGTTTTGATCGTCTGCCTTAAGAAAACCCTGGGGTTTGCGAACGTTAGCCTGACTAATGGCAGTTCTGACATCGTCTAACGAAACGCCCTGATTAAATAACGCCTGGGGGTTAAGTTGTACTCGTACGGCAGGTAAAGAACTACCACCAACAGAAACATCACCAACACCTTCCAATTGAGAGATCTTTTGTGCCAATTGGGTAGAGGCATAATCATACAGTTCACCCTGACTATAAACGTCGGAAGTTAATGTCAGAATCATAATTGGCGCGTCAGAGGGGTTGGCTTTCCGATAGGTAGGTCTTGATGGCATGCCACTGGGCAGCAAATTATGTGCTGCGTTAATGGCCGCCTGAACATCACGGGCAGCTCCATTGATATCCCGGTCCATATCAAATTGCAGAATAATCCGGGTACTGCCCAGCGAACTGGTTGATGTCATTTCATTTACGCCGGCAATAGCGCCCAGCGAGCGCTCCAGCGGGGTAGCAATAGATGATGCCATGGTTTCGGGTGATGCCCCCGGTAGTGATGCACTAACGGAAATCACTGGAAAATCAATTTTAGGCAGAGGTGATACCGGCAATAACCTAAAACCAAGAATACCGCTGAGAATAATGCCCAACGTCAGCAAAATGGTGGCTACCGGACGGTTAATAAACAGGGCATAGAACTTCATATCACACACCGTCCTGAGAGGTTTCAGTTGGTTGTGTCATTACCGGCTTATGACGACTCAAACGGTCAAACATCAGATAGATAACCGGAGTGGTAAATAGAGTTAGTACCTGACTGACCAGCAGACCCCCAACCATACAAATTCCCAGTGGGTGGCGCAGCTCGGCACCAATACCTGTACTGAGCATCAGTGGTAAGGCACCGAGTAAGGCTGCCATAGTGGTCATCAGAATAGGGCGAAAACGCAGTAAACAGGCCTGATAAATGGCATCATAAGGTGTTTTTCCCTGCTCACGTTCCGCCGCTAAGGCAAAATCGATCATCATGATGGCGTTCTTCTTCACAATACCGATAAGCAGGATGATGCCGATAATCGCAATAATATCCAGCTCCTGACCAGAAAGCATCAGTGCCAGTAAGGCTCCAACACCCGCGCTGGGTAAGGTAGAGAGGATGGTTACCGGATGAATAAAGCTCTCATACAGTACCCCAAGTACAATATACATGGTGACAATCGCCGCCAGAATTAACCACAGAGTACTACTCAACGAGGCCTGAAAAGCCAGAGTAGCCCCTTGGAACTGAGTGGTAATGTCGCTAGGGAAATTCAGATCCTGTTCAGCCTGAGTAATCGCTTTAGTTGCCTCACCTAATGAGACGCCTGCCGGTAAGTTAAATGAAACCGTGGCCGAAGGAAATTGAGCGATACGGTTAACCGATAGCGGTCCAAGTCGTTGCTCAATGGTGGCAATATTGGTTAAACGAATTGACTGACCGCTGCCATTTTTCAGGTAAATATCGTCAAAGGCGTTCAATACCTGTTGTTTATCAACTTGCTGTTCCAGCACCACCCGATACTGATTGGCCTGGGTATAGATAGTGGAGATCAACCGCTGACCAAAGGCGTTATACAGCGCATTATCAATGCTGCTCATATTTATGCCTAAACGGCTGGCTTCATCGCGATTAACATTCACATAAGCCACTAATCCCTGATCTTGCCAGTCGCTGCTGACATCCGTTAGTTCCGGCAGTTGTTTCAAACGCTCCAGTAATTTAGGCACCCATAAAGTAAGTTGATCCAATGACATGGTTTG
Organism: Limnobaculum xujianqingii; assembly: GCF_013394855.1. Classification (NCBI taxonomy): domain Bacteria; kingdom Pseudomonadati; phylum Pseudomonadota; class Gammaproteobacteria; order Enterobacterales; family Budviciaceae; genus Limnobaculum; species Limnobaculum xujianqingii. The sequence goes on from NZ_JABMLK010000003.1 coordinate 36,450, forward strand.
CAGTGTAACTGATACTGAGTAAGGCTTACCCGATCTTCAATAGTTAAGTCTTGTACCGGTTGCAGATAGAGAGTGATTCCCGGAACGGCTTGTACGCTATGTTGGAGACGTTCGATAATTTTAGGTGCACGATCATCACGTTGGCTTAATGGCTTCAGATTAATTTGCAGTCGTCCATTATTCAGAGTGGCATTACTGCCATCAATACCAATAAATGAAGAGACGCTTTCTATTGCCGGGTCCTGTAGTAGAATTTTAGTGACGGCCTGCTGGCGTTCAGACATGGCTGAAAATGAGATAGATTGCGGTGCTACCAAAGTTCCCTGAATCAGGCCATTGTCCTGTAGTGGAAAGAAGCCTTTAGGAATAAACAAATAGAGCAATACGGTAAGGCCCAGAGTACCCACCGCCACAGCCAGAGTAGTCCACTGATGTTTTAATACCACAGTCAGATAGCGCCCATAACCAGCGATAACTCGTTCAAAAAAACGCTCACAGGCCAGAGAGAAACGGTTTTGTTTACGCAGAGATTCATGATTCAGTAGCCGGGCACACATCATTGGTGTGAGAGTCAGAGAGACCACGCCAGAGATCAGAATCGCAATGGTCAGGGTCAGAGCAAACTCATGGAATAAGCGACCAACCACATCCCCCATAAACAACAGAGGAATGAGTACTGCCACCAGAGAAATGGTCAGTGAGATTATAGTAAAGCCAATTTCTCCAGCACCTTTCAGTGCCGCATTTAATGGTTTTTCTCCCTGTTCGATATAACGGGAGATGTTCTCTATGACCACGATCGCATCATCCACCACAAAACCGGCGGCAATTATCATTGCCATTAATGTCAGGTTATTGATGGAGAAACCGAGAAAATACATGGCGGCAAAGGTGCCGATTAATGACAGGGGCACCGCAACGCTAGGGATAATGGTGGCAGGAACATTACGCAGAAACAGATAAATCACCATCACTACCAGTATTACCGCCAGCAACAGTTCAAATTGCACATCGTTAATTGAGGTACGAATGGTAACGGTACGATCGGTGAGTATTTGAACTTTTACCGAGGCGGGCAGACTTTCAGTGAGTTGGGGCAATACATCACGGATTTCATCGGCGGTGGTAATAACATTAGCACCAGGCTGGCGCTGGATATTTAAAATAATGGCCTGTTTTTGATTGGCCCAGGCGGCTAACTGAGTATTTTCTGCACCTTCTTCAACATTCGCTATGTCCTGCAAGCGAACGGGTGCGCCATCTTTATAGAATACAATCAGCTGGCGATAATCTTGTAACGATTTCATCTGGTCGTTGGCTGATAAGGTGGCGGAACGTGTCGGGCCGTCGAGGTTACCTTTAGCGGTATTGACGTTGGCACCGGTAATGGCTGTGCGTACTGTTTCGCTATCCAGACCGTAAGCAGCAACGGCTTGAGAGTTAAGGATAACTCGTACCGCCGGGCGTTCACCGCCGGATAAACTAACTAGGCCAACGCCGGAAACCTGAGAAATCTTCTGAGCCACGCGGGTTTCTATCATATCCCGCACCTGACTCATCGGTAAGCCATCAGAAGTGACGGCCAGAGTCAGAATGGGTGCATCAGCAGGGTTGACCTTACTGTAAATAGGGGGATAGGGTAAATCATTTGGCAGCAGGTTAGTTGCTGCATTAATTGCCGCCTGAACTTCCTGTTCTGCAACATCCAAGTCCAGATCGAGCTGAAACTGCAAGGTAATAACCGAAGCGCCGCCGGAGCTTTGAGAAGACATCTGCTTCAGGCCGGACATCTGACCCAACTGCTGTTCCAGCGGTGCTGTAATCGCCGACGTAGTCACATCGGGGCTGGCACCCGGATAGAGCGTGACTACCTGAATAGTTGGGTAGTCAACTTCTGGTAATGCAGAAACCGGCAGTGATTTATAACCCAGAATCCCGGCTAACAGCAGAGCAATCATCAGCAGCGTTGTCGCTACCGGACGCAGAATAAACTGGCGGGATGGGCCGCCACCTGAAATCATTTCATCAGGGTTATGTTCAGGGCGGTCGCTCATTTTGCATCCTGCGGCTGGCGAGGCACTTTAGTCTGAGGGACTGACAGGGATTGCGGGGTGACTACTTCAACCTGCATATCCTGTTTCAGGCGGTCAACACCATCGGTAACCACTCGTTGCCCGGTCTCTATGCCTTGGGTAACCACTACACTTTCGCCACTGCGTAATCCGACCGTGACGGCTTGTTTACTGACTTTATTGTCGCTATCAATCATCCAGACAAAGTTTTCATTATTACCGGTTTGAATGGCAGCAGCAGGGATGACGATGGCGTTATCCAGTGTATCAACCTTAATTTTGGCGTTAACAAACTGATTTGGGAACAGTTGATTATCCTGATTGGTAAAGCGAGCTTTTAATTTGATGGTGCCGGTAGCAGTATCAATTTGGTTATCCAGACTGAGTAAGGTGCCGGTAGTTATCAGCTGTTTATTACCTCGATCCCAGGCTTCTACCGACAGGCTTTTACCCTGATTGTAGGCAGGTAAAATGGCTCTCAGATCGGTTTCCGGTAAAGCGAACAACACATCAATCGGATGGGTTTGGGTAATAACCACCAAACCGGTACTGTCACCGCTGGAAACATAGTTACCCACATCAACCAGTTTCAGGCCAACCCGACCAGAAATAGGGGCAGTGACTTTACTGTATGTTAATTGCAGATTAGCACTGTCAACCGCGCCTTGTGCAGCTTTCAAACTCCCTTCACTTTGCTTAACCAGCGCTTGCTACGTATCTAACTGTTGTTGTGAAACCATATTGGTTTTAATTAGCTTTTGATAACGAGACAAATCACGTTTGGCATTGCTCAGGGTGGCTTGCATATTCAACAGTTGGCCTTCTGCCTGAGTTAGCTGTACCTGATAAGGACGCGGATCAATTTCAACCAGTAGATCACCGGCATTCACTTCCTGACCTTCGGTAAAATGTATTGCCATAATCTGGCCATCCACCCGATTGCGTACCGTAACGGTATTGGCGGCGGTAACTGTTCCGAGTCCACTAAGGTAGCGAGGAATATTTTGTACATCCGCGGTGGCAACTTGCACTGGCGGTAGCGGCATATTACGCCGTCCACCACTGGCAGGTTGGGATGATTTGGTTGCACCCGGAGCCTGACTGGTATTACTGTTATGCCAAAACAGCCAGGCTCCGATAACAAGAATCGCGATAGCAATGAGCGGTAGTGGGCGTAATAAACGCTTAGATTGCAGTGTCATAGTTAGAGGCTCACTTAAACAGCTCAATGGTGGAGCTATTACTCTGAATTAGTTGAGAATACTGTAATTTTATCAGTATAACTGGTTCAGAGAAAAAAATGATGAAGGAAATATGGAAGTTCGGTAATGAAGCGTAAGCCGGATGTCTGTTTTATGTAATGAAAAACCAGGACAGAATCCAGCTTAGCTATAGCAGCCACAGATGGTGTTATTCACACAAGAAATAGGGCAAGGTTCCGCTGGAGAACAGGCGTTTTCCACTATTCATACGGATAATCACCAAATGGGTCGATTCATGTTGTTCGGTACTGAAGCGATAGAGATAACGTTCTCCCAGCGCTTTAGGCAAGTTATCCGTATTTTCTAAAGAAACTTGAGTAGTGTTCAAAACGTAATTATTAGTTTTATTGTAGGTGTAATCAAACTGTACTTTGCGATTGATGGTGTAATTGCTGCCATCCACCAGTAAATTTCCCATAATGATGTTGTAACCTTTCCCGTCACCATCAAAATGAAATCTCATTTCAGAGGTTAGTACGGCTTCTTTTTCTTTGTTAATTTTTTCAAATAGATAGGTAGTGTTTGCCGAACAGGTGAATTTATTGTTGCTACTGGCATAAAACAGATATAAACCAACCGCCAGTAAGGCTGTAACAATTAGTGTGGCAATCACCGAAAATTTAATATTGTTCATTTCACTTTTACCACATAGAAATTGAAGCAAGAGGCATTAGATTTATCCGGATCGCTGTCGCAGACCTGAATTGACTCCCGGCGATCGTCGGCAGGAAGGCTAAAATAGACGTTTTTAGGACTGTCGCAGGCGATAGCAAATTCATCTAACCGCTTTTTCAAATTGGCTAAGTCAGTAGCTTTTTGATTGTGAATGAAAATATCACATTTCTGGTATTTTTCCTGATGATGGTAATCAGCAAAATAGCCCGGCTTGCTGGTAAACATATCTAAAGCAAAATAGAACACAAAAATAAACAGGGCGGCAACCAACGCAATTCGGGTGTAATACCACACAAAACGGCTTTTTGGTTGCGACGCAGGGGATGAATCATTGTTGCCATTGACTGTGGCAGAATTGACCAATGACTTTTTGGCAATATACGGTTTTTCTTTGCTGTCATCACTGAAGGTTCGTTAGCTGGTGATAACTTTTAGCTCTACATCAGTGGATAGCTGTACACCATATGAGTAAGTGGTCAGTATGGGTTCAAACTCACCTAATTGATGAAAGGCTTGAGTAATATCACTCAGTTCAGAGACAACGTCTTTAGCCGTATTTATAACGTTTTCAGATTGTTGAATTTCACTGGTTAGCTGTTCAAAAGGAACAATCTGGTAGCCACTGTCAATCAAACGCAGAAATAATCGTTTAGCATTACTACTGAGCGTGCTCAACTTCCGCGGATCGTCAAGTCGACTTAATCCACCGGTAAAAGTGTTAAACATCACTCGGTCATTAATAATATAGTTATGCAAACGTTCCCTCCGGGCACTTATTTCTCAATGGTGTTTTAATCTGAGATTTGGCGCATTTTACACATTAATTCACCAGATTAAAGAGAAATAATAGTGTTACATAAAGTAGGGTTATTTCATCTGAAACAGCTAATTGTTATTTATCATACTAATAGAGATGATAACTCACCTCTATTAGCATTATCTTTTGTTTTTTAAACAATATTATTCACTGTGCTCACCACCCAATGCTTCAATTAGCTCTTCAATCAGTTGGGCAACTTCACCGGTCATCAGGGTGAAATCTGCATCAAAGCGTGCAGCATAATCTTCTTTATCGATATCCTGATTTTGATCGCGAATAGTTTCAGTAAATTTGATTCGTTTCAAACTGCCATCATCGGCAATCACAAACTGAATACGTTCACGCCATTCCAGTGCCAGTTTGGTAACCAGTTTGCCCGCTTCAATATGCACTGCAATTTCATCACTGACCAGTTCCTGAGCCTTACAGCGAATAACGCCACCGCCTTCAAGAATTGCTTTCAGTTCAGCTTCATCCTGCAGCACAAATCCTGCTGGTGCATTGCCAGAACGAACCCATTCAGTGAGTGTCAGTTCAATAGGACTTTCCAGCGTTAAAGGTACTACTGGTAATGAACCTAAGCTTTTACGCAGCAGGGCCAGAGTATCTTCAGCGCGTTTGGCACTGGCGGCATCAACAATAATCAAACCGTTAACCGTATCAATCCACAGGCTGGTTTGATTAAAACGGCTAAATGCACGGGGTAACAGACTGTGCAGCACTTCGTCTTTTAACGCATCTTTTTCAGTCTTTTTTAGTTTTCTATGTTGTTCGGCTTCTAACTGTTCAATTTTTGCCTGTAGGGCCTGTTTGATCACCGGAGAGGGTAGAATTTTCTCTTCCTTGCGGGCAACAATTAGAATTTGATTGCCTGAGGCGTGAGTTAAGGCATCACTGTGTGATCCTAAAGGAGAGACCCAGCCTGTTTTTGCCATATCCTGGCTACCACAAGGTGTAAATGTTAATGGCTTCAGCTGCTTTTCCATCTCGTCAGCAGACAGATGGGTTTCGCGACTGAGGCGATAAATCATTAAATTCTTAAACCACAACATAGTTATTTCCATTAAAAAGAGCTGAGCTCTGTATAAACATAGCCGTCATCATAACCAATCGCAAAGCCTCTTGCTGTGATTTTGGCTAATGAAACTTATGAAATAATTAGATAATGCTATTCTTTGAACCGATCATCCAATTTACTGATACCTAATCCATTCACTTTACGAACCCGAATTTGTACCGGGATACGTTCTTTCATGGCGTCAATATGGCTGATAACCCCAATGATTTTACCGCTGGCATTCAGGTTATCTAAGGCATCCAATGCAATATCCAGCGTCTCAGCGTCCAGAGTGCCGAAACCCTCATCAAGAAACAGAGAGTCAATACTGGTTTTGTGACTAACCAGATCGGACAACGCCAGCGCCAGCGCCAGACTCACCAGAAAACTCTCTCCACCGGACAGGGTACGAGTATCCCGTAGATTATCGGCCTGCCAGGTATCGACCACCTGTAACTCAAGAGCGCCGCTCTCTTTACGCTGTAACAGATAGCGACCATGTAACCGATTTAGCTGTTGATTAGCCAGGTAGACTAAATGATCCAGCGTGAGGCCCTGAGCAAATTTACGGAACTTTGCACCATCACTGGAGCCGATTAGATTATTCAGATAGGCCCAATCATCAACCTGCTGTTGATGTTGTGCAATACGCTCTACCAATGACTGCTGATTGGTGCGGCTTTGTCGGTCATTTTCCAACTGTTGGCGGATTTCTCCCTGACGGATACCGTTAGCTTTACTCTCTGCTGCCAGTTGCGTTATCTGTAAGCTGAGATCTGCAATATTACTCACATCGGTTAGGGTTTCTGGCCGTTGAGCCTGATGCTGTTGCCGCTGTTTGTTCGCTTGATTAAACAGGGTTTGTGCCTGATGCAGTGCGTTAGTGACGGTCTCTTTAAGTTCACTAAGCTGCTGGTGTAATTCCGGAGATAACAGAGCATCCAGGAAATCGGCCTGAAGGCTGAATGGGCTTTGTTGTAACGCGGTATTAAATTCATGCTCTGCACTGTCAGTTTTTTGTTGAAGTTGCTGTTGTTGAGATAACAGGGCGGAAAGCTGTCCGCTGAGCGTCGTCTGTCTGTCGTTAAGCTGCTGCCAAACGTTTCTGCTATCGGTTACCGTCAGTTCAAGAGTTTGCTGTTGTTGCTGAAGTTGCAACATGACAGCATCGGTTTGTTTATCCCCGAATAGCTGATAGCGCTGTTGTTTGAGTTGTTCTGCCTCACGTTGACAGGTTGTAAGTTGTGTCTGGTTTTCTACCGTTTGGATATTCAGACTTTCTAACCGGGTTGTCAGTGTCGCTATCTGAGTATTCAGAGTAATTAACTGTTGCTCCAGCGTTTTTTGAGCGTTGAGGTGGCTTTGCCACTGTTGCCATTCATTTTTACGCGCGTTATACCAGCCGTCATACTGTTCTGGTTGTGGCAAGGTTAGTTCATAGTGAGTCAGCGCCGTTTGTAGTTGTTCTGACAGCGTTTGATAATCTTGTTGTAGTGATAATAGGGCCTGCCCGGAAAGCTGCTGTTGCTGAGTTTTGTTCAAAACATCTTGAGCCAGTAGCGTTACCCGCTGTTGTGCTTCCTGAGTTGCATTATGCTGTTTATTGAGAAGCTCTTTTTCTTGCAACCATTGTTGCTCGGCCAGTTCAAGTTGGTTTATCTGTTGCTGTAACTGTCTCTCTTGTTGGCGAACGCTTTCCAGATAAGATTCAAATTGCTCTGTCCCGGTAAGTGACAGGTTGATATCCAATTGTTTGCAGTGTTGTTGCCATTGCTGGCTGATGTCGTCCAGCTCCAGACTCAGATTATTCATCTCTTTGGTCAGTTGGTTTTGCCGATCGCTATGCAGAGCTATTTTGCTTTTTAACTCAATTCCTGCATCGTGTAATTGCTGAAACTCGGTTTTTAACTGATTCAGGCGCTGCTGAGTGTCCGAGGTTTTCAATGCAGTATTTTCACCCACTAATGGATGCTGGGTCGAACCACATAGCGGGCAGGGTGAACCGGGTTGCAATAGCGCTCTTTCTTGCTCAAAACGGCTAATTATCAGCTCTTGCTCGGCCAGTTTTTCTACGTTGGTCAAATGGACTTTTTTATCGCTATATTGCTGACGTTTGGTAACTAAATCTCTATCGAGCTGTTTAATCACCGTCGTGAGTTCATTTAGCTGGCTGGACCTGGCCTGATGCTGCTTAGTCACCTGTTGATAACGCTGAAACAGCAGGGAAAGTGACTGTTGTCGATCTCTGGTTTGGGCAAGATTATGCTGTTGTTGTTTTAGTCCATTTAAGTCGTGCAGGGCGCGCAATTGTTGGAAGGCGGCATCATGCTTATCAAAGCTCTGTTGCAATTGTTGCAGCTGTGTCTGATGTTGTTTTTGTGACAATGTAACTTCAGTCAGCTGTTGATTGAGCCGATCGATCTCTTTTTGTTTAAGTTCTGCTGATTGCCGGGCGTTCTGTAACTCGCTATTAATACGGGTGAGCTGATTTAGTTGCTGCTGCCACAGAGGGAGGTTTTCCCCCCAATATTGATGGTGCGAGTGATGTTGGAAATAGTCATTTAGCTCCTGCTGACGACTGAGTAGCTGAAGCTGTTGTTTTAAGCTTGCATCATGTTCGCTTTGCTGTAGTTGTAATTGTTGAACAAGGTTGGTTCGAATTAATTCAAGTTGAGTTAATTGACTGACCTTATTTCCAATCTGTAAATCCAACGGCATGACTTGGGTATTAATCAGAGTGCGGGTTAACTCATGCTGTTTAAGTTGCGATGCATGCTGCTGTTCTGCCTGTTCACGCGCCCGTAAAGCAACAGCGATCTGTTGTTTGAGTTCGGTTTCGGCCTGAGTAATGCGCGCTATTTCCTGCTGGTTATCTTGTTGTTCCTGACGCAAACGCATCAGATTAGTATGCAGGGGGCGCAGTTTTTCAGCCGGTTCACTTCGCTGTAATTTTTCAAGTTGGGGCTGTTGCTGTTGCCAATTTTGCTGAGCCAGAGTTAATTGTTGCTGGCACTGTGATTCCTGACGTAGATATTCATCTTGTTTTTCCAGCCATTGCCTGTCTGCCAGCAGGCGTTCAGTTTGCTGGGTTAGTAATTTCTCCTGAGATTGCAGTTGCCGGGCCTGTTGGGTTAGCTCCTGAGTTTGCTCTTCTGACAGCAACTGTACACTACCTAACAAAGTATGCAGGGTATCCAGCTGATTTTTAGCCTCTTTGTGGGATAGAAAAACTTGCTCAGAGATGTGACCATAAATCTCTGTGCCGGTAAGCTCTTCCAGCAATTCAGCACGCTCATTCGGTTCTGCATTAAGAAAAGCGGCGAACTCACCCTGCGATAACATCATGGACTTGGTGAAACGGCTAAAGTCTAAACCGGTGATCTGGGCAGTAAGGTCGAGTTTATCGCGAATTTTATCGGTAATAATTTTGCCATCGCGTATATAGGCCAGTTCAACCTTAGGGTTTGCAGATTACCATCCGGGCTGCCTTTTGCCCGGCGTTGGCTCCAGAATGCCCGATAGCCAATGCCTTGAACTTCAAACTCTACCTCAGCCAGCGACTCAGCTGTGTGATGAGTCATCAGTTCATTTTGAGTTGGCGTTACATTCAGGCGAGGTGTTTTATGATAAAGCGCCAGACAAATGGCATCCAGCAGGGTGGTTTTACCGGCCCCCG